>NZ_CATKQD010000067.1:0-335 GCF_949768175.1 Pseudomonas sp. IT-P74
TCGTCGACACCACCGGCCAATGGACCTACACGCTGGCCAACGGCAGCGATGGCGTTGCCAGTGCAGTGCAGTCGCTGAAGGCGGGCGAGAGTCACAATGAGGTGTTTACGGTGCAGGTCAGTGACGGCCTGGGCGGCGTGGACACCCAACTGGTGACCGTCACCGTCACCGGCAGCAACGACGCACCGGTGCTCAGTTTCGTGGCGGGCAACGAGGCCGGCGCGGTGCAGGAAGACGGCACGCTCAGCGTGAATGGCCAGTTCAACTCGGCCGACATCGATCACGACGCCACAGCGACCTGGAGCATCAATGGCTCCTCAACAGGCACCTACGGT
>NZ_CATKQD010000068.1:0-328 GCF_949768175.1 Pseudomonas sp. IT-P74
GGCCGTGGCGCTCTTTCATGGCCGTGTGGCAACTGGACAGCCGGTTCGTGAAAATCCCTCAGCTATGGATCTTCGTGCCGATCTATGGCCTGTTACTACCGTTGATCCTTGTGCATGCCTGTGGCCATTGGGTGTCCCTGCTGTTGTGTTACGAGCCAAGGTTTCCTCGTTCAATCGAAGAGGCCGGCCTATGACCTTTATGAAGTCCGATTCAGCTCAAAGCCTCTCGGTGGGATTGATTGACCATCACAACCTGACCGATTTCATCATCCTCACCCTCCAACACACCCCCCAACGCTTGCAAGGCACTGCCCATTGGCATGCCGCG
>NZ_CATKQD010000069.1:0-325 GCF_949768175.1 Pseudomonas sp. IT-P74
GTGGTTATTGATCGGCAGGCCGGCCGCGTTGGTCAGGGTCACGGTGTAGGTCACCGAGCCGCCTTCGGCCACGGTGGATTTGTCCGCGGTCAAAGTGGCGATGACTTCGCTGACGGTGTCGGTGATGGCGACGTTGGCCGCGGTGCCGTCGATCACCAGGTTTTCGAAGGTTTTGCCGTCAACCGTTGCATCGCTGACGCCAATCGAGAGGGTCTGGCCGTCCTTGTAAACGTCGTCGCCCTGCACTGGCGCGGTGTAAATGGCCGACAGCTTGCCGGCTTCAATGGTGACGGTGCCGCCGTTGCTCAGGGTGACCTTGAGGTCG
>NZ_CATKQD010000070.1:0-306 GCF_949768175.1 Pseudomonas sp. IT-P74
GTAATGCTGTTCAGTTAAGGAAGTTGTAGGAGCGAGCTTGCTCGCGATGGACTCAAGAACGCCGCGTTTAGCCAGTAAATACGCGTTATCGTTAACGACCATCGCGAGCAAGCTCGCTCCTACAGAGGACCACATTCGCTTAAGTGAACAGCATTACACTGTAGGAGCGAGCCCTGCTCGCGATGGTCGCCAACGATAACGCGGGCTTTCTGAATAAACGCGGCGCCCTCAGTTTTTTCGCGAGCAGGGCTCGCTCCTACAGTGGGGTTGTGGTGTTATCGAGGGCGAATTGCGGGCATAAAAAAA
>NZ_CATKQD010000071.1:0-295 GCF_949768175.1 Pseudomonas sp. IT-P74
AGATACCCCTCGCGCAGTGCGCGCACGGTATAGCGCGCGGCGGTCAGGGGCAGGCTGGCGAGGGGCTCCGCCCCGGCCAGGGCAGGAGGCAGGGCCGAATCGGTGTGCCCGATCACGGCATAGCGCAGCGGCAGCAGGGACACCGAGCGTTTACAGCTGACGCAGGGACTGTTGCCTTCGGTGCTGAACGTTTGCCGGGCCACGAAGTTGAGCAGGTCGGTCGGGGCGGTCATGGTCGTGCTCCCTGGAGAAACAACTGGCCCAGGCGTCCTTCGCCCCGGGCGCTACGCTGCAG
>NZ_CATKQD010000072.1:0-293 GCF_949768175.1 Pseudomonas sp. IT-P74
ACCGATTCCAACAACTATGCCGTCGACACCATGCGCCCGACGGCTACCATCGTGGTCGCGGACACGGCGCTGGCGGTGGGCGAAACCTCGGTGGTGACTATCACCTTTTCCGAGGCGGTGACCGGCTTTACCACGGCCGATCTGACGGTGAGCAACGGTACGCTGAGCAATCTCAGCACCAGCGATAACATCACTTATACCGCGACATTCACGCCAACGGTTGGCATCACCGACACCACCAACCTGATCACCCTGGACAACAGCGGTGTGATCGACGGGGCGGGCAACGCCGG
>NZ_CATKQD010000073.1:0-285 GCF_949768175.1 Pseudomonas sp. IT-P74
ACTAGTCAAAGACTAGAAATCAACATTCACCATCGAACCGATGGAATGCTCATTTCTAAGCTTTATACAATCAGAAGCAGTAGTGGTGGAGCCAAACGGGATCGAACCGTTGACCTCCTGCGTGCAAGGCAGGCGCTCTCCCAGCTGAGCTATGGCCCCGTATTTCTACAGGCGTTTCCCACACAAAATTGGTGGGTCTGGGCAGATTCGAACTGCCGACCTCACCCTTATCAGGGGTGCGCTCTAACCAACTGAGCTACAGACCCAATTTCGGGCTGCTTCTTA
>NZ_CATKQD010000074.1:0-281 GCF_949768175.1 Pseudomonas sp. IT-P74
CACACCGCCATTGCCTTCGATGCTGACGGTGACCTTGTCGCCCTGGTTGTCGCTCGGGGTGCCCGAGCCCGGTTCGTCGGTGACAGTGGTGGTGAGTTGGTCCTTGCCAAGGGTCAACTTCTCGAAATTGTCCGCGCCGCTGACGCTCTCGAGTTTGTTGACGATCGCTGCCTGGCCGCCGGTGAACACGTCGTCGGCAGCAGCGATGGTCGCCGTGCCAGTCGCGGTATTGGCCGGAACGGTAATTTTGGTGCCGTCGGAGAGGGTGAACTCCAACGGAC
>NZ_CATKQD010000075.1:0-280 GCF_949768175.1 Pseudomonas sp. IT-P74
ACCCGCGGCCAGCGAGTCGCCGAAGCTCTTGTGGGCGGCCAGGCCTATTTTCGCCTTGACCCCCTGGCTGAGCGGCATGGTCGTGCTTTCGAAATGCAGTTGCTCTCCCAAATGGCCCAGCCTCGCCTTGAACACCAGGGCCAGCGCGGTGTTGAGCGGGCCATCCAGCCTGGACGCCGTGCTGCTTTGCAGCAGGCGGGTACCGAAGGTGTTGGTCAGCAACACCGCGCCGCTGAGTCGGATGGCAGAGGGCGGCGTATTGAGGCTGACCTCGCCGACT
>NZ_CATKQD010000076.1:0-280 GCF_949768175.1 Pseudomonas sp. IT-P74
GCCCGCGGCCAGCGAGTCGCCGAAGCTCTTGTGGGCGGCCAGGCCTATTTTCGCCTTGACCCCCTGGCTGAGCGGCATGGTCGTGCTTTCGAAATGCAGTTGCTCTCCCAAATGGCCCAGTCTCGCCTTGAACACCAGGGCCAGCGCGGTGTTGAGCGGGCCATCCAGTCTGGACGCCGCGCTGCTTTGCAGCAGGCGGGTACCGAAGGTGTTGGTCAGCAGCACCGCTCCGCTGAGTCGGATGGCAGAGGGCGGCGTATTGAGGCTGACCTCGCCGACC